>NZ_KB912890.1 GCF_000383875.1 Caldibacillus debilis DSM 16016
CTGCAATTTTTCCATTTTGAACAGATTGACCCGAGGAAAATTTCCTCCACCAACATCTTGGAGCGATTAAATCGTGAAATACGACGAAGAACAAGTGTCGTAGGGGTTTTTCCTAATCAGGATTCATACATTCGTCTTGTGACCAGTTACTTAATGGAATACCACGAAGATTGGTCAATCGGACGATNATATATTAGTCCAACGATTCTACAAGAAATTCAGGAGCAACGTAAAGCGGCATAAACCATTTCGGAGTGCTGATGGTTTTTGCGAACTTTATTTGACACTAACCCATATGCGGAGATCAAAATCACAAAAAATGATATTCAAGAAATTGGACCCCAATTGTTGATCGTGTCCGACATTTGGGGTGCAGTCCGGCATTGGGCGATGAAGTTCAAGAATTTGCGTAAAAGAAGCGAGCGCAAAGCTGTTTCATTTCCGGGAGGCTATGTTGCCCGGGCTGGGGGCAGGATTTTACACAATGAAACATGAGGAACGCGAGCGGCCAGGCGAGGGTCGCTATGGAAGTCCAGCCGCCGTTGGTCCATTGGGCAGTAAAATTTAACAATGCCGCGGCGCGCATAGGACCAGTTCCCGGGTCTTGGCTTTCCGTTCCGGTTGCGGGGACCGGGGGCTGTCCGCGTTTTTTAACATCTTTTTTACGGAAAAAATTAGAGAAATTTAACAAAATAAGTATACAATACTAATAAATGATTCAAACCGGTATGGTTCTTTGCCAAAAATTGAATAATGATTAATTACAGAAGGAAATGAATGGCTAAGTTTATCTTTCCCGCATTTCTCCGGATAATGGAAAATCCCTTTTGGGTCCTGAACGGATTTCCGCTTCAGGATGAATAAGATTTCGGGTGATTCGATGCAAATCGTGAAAAAATATGCGTTCGTCATGCAGATCGTTTTTTTGCTGGGTTCCCTTGTTTTTCAACGGGATTGGGCCGGCTACGGGTTATCGGCGGCCATTTTTTTGTTGGCTTTCCTCAATCGGAAGGCGGGATTTTATTTTCTTTGCGTCTATTTTTCCGTCCGCCCGTTTGTGATCGAGCTGAATCCCGGGATGAAATTTGCCGGAGATCTGGCCATTCTCGCCCTGTTTTTTCCTTTGTTCTATCAAAAAGGATGGGGAAGAAATGCCGATTGCCGCCGCTATCGGTTTATCGGTTATTTCCTCTCCTTCAGTTTCATCGGGTCGCTCGCGGCTTTCCTGTCCGGCGTTGACATTTTCGCCCTTTTCTTTCAATGGCGGGCGTATTGGATCACTTTGCTCCTCGTCTTTATTGGGGCGGAAATGAAATGGACGAAGAAGGAGATCGCGAATCTTCTCCTTCTGACGGTGGGCATGGCGGATCTCCTTGCCGTCTGCGGATTGATTGAGAAGATTTCGTGGCGCACCCTCCTTTTGCCCGAAAGCTGGCAGAATTGGCAACTCTCGGGGACAAACCGGATCCGCATTTACGGCCTTCTGGCCAATCCGAATGTTTTGGCCGGATATTTTGTCATTGCTTTTGTTTCGGCGATTGCGCTCCTCCGGAGGAATCCCTCCGCGAAATCCAGATGGTTTTTCATGGGAAGCGCGGCCTTGATTTTCGGCGCTTTTCTCCTCACCTATTCAAGGGGAACGATGATCGCCTTCCTGCTTGCGGCCGTCTTCTATTATGCGGCAAAAAGGGAATTTTCCGCGGCAAAACCGATTCTCCTTTCGGTATTATCGGCCGTTCTTCTCGTCTACTTGCCGGCCGTTGCCTTGGCGGATATGGTAGGGAAAAACTTCATGGAGGGAAACGGAAGCTTCCGGGAAATGCCTGTTGGTGAAGGGGGAAAGCGGTATTCCGATCTCCTTTCCGGGGAGATGATTGAGGAAAGCGCCCAGTGGGGAAGAATATATATCGTGAAAAAGGGACTGGAAATCTTCATGGACCACCCGTGGATCGGGACGGGTTTTGCCACCTTCGGCGACTCGGCGACGCTGGTCCGTTCGTCCCCCATCTATGAAAAATACCGGCTCAGCGAAGGCATATATACCGACAATCAATACATACAAATCGTTGTCCAATCCGGATTGGCCGGCACGGCCTGTTTTTCCCTTTTCGTTTTCGGGATGCTCCGGGCCGTGCGGAGATATGCCGGAGAAAGGGAAGCGCGGCTCCTTTTTTACGCCTTTTTTGCCATGGCGGCGATCGGCAGCGCTTTTTATAATATGTTAGAGGACAAAATTTTTACCTTATACTTCTACAGCTTTCTGGGCTATCTGTTGAACCGGCGGAAAACCGGTTTTCCGGAACGGCGGGAGGCGAAAGGCTCAGGGATCGGTTGAGAATTCCGCCTGCCTGGAGCTGAGGATGGAGACGAAAAAATCTTCAAATCTTTTCAGCTGAGGGCGGCCGGAAGCGGCTGCGGAATCCGTCTGTCTTTGGAGGGGCAAGTTTTCAAATTCAGCCGGGACCGGGGGATGGGAAAGCGGCCCTCCGTCCGACCGGGAAAAATTCCTTCGGATTGGATTTTCCCCGGTAAGCGGAAAGCGGCCGGCATACCCGACTTCCATGAAATGATGAAGCCAAAAAATTGGAACAGCCTATGGGAAGAAAGCTGTTCAAATGAGGAATGGAAAATGGGAAAATGGCCAGCAATCGTCAAAGCGGCAGGAATCGTCACTGCCATAACGGCTATCGGGAAAATTCTCGGTTTTTTGCGGGAATCGATCATCGCCGCCTTTTTCGGCACGTCTGCGGAGGCCGACGTATTTTTCGTGGCGAGCCTCGTTCCGACCATCCTGTTCACCGCCCTCGGGACGGCGATTCAGGCCGGCATTGTTCCGATTTACCTTCGGGAGAAGGAAAAAAACGCGAAAGAAGCGGCTCATTTGATCGGTTCGCTCGGCACCTTTTTTGTGTTCGTTTCCATTGCCGCGGCGATCCTCGCGATCCTGGCCGCCCGGCCGCTCGTCTCCTTCCTCGCGCCCGGGTTCTCTGCGGACCAATTGCGGTTGGCCGAACGGCTGACCGTCATCCTCGTCCCCGCCATCGTGTTTATGACGCTCACTTCCGTTGCCTCCGGGGTTTTGCATGCCAACCAAAAGTTTGCGATGCCGGCCCTTACCTCGACGGTGCAAAATCTCGCCGTCATCCTGTCGGCCCTTTTCCTTGCTCGTCCCTTTGGCGTCATCGGTTTGGCCTTCGGTTTTCTCGCCGGGACGGCCCTGCAATTTTTTATCCAATGGCCGAGTTTAAAAAGATACCGGGTCCGGTTTCCTTTCCCGCCGCAAAAAAGGGGGATTTCCTTGCGGGAAACCTTATCCGGCTTTTATCCCGTCATCCTTGCCTCCGTGGGGGTGCAAATCAACGGCGTCACCGACCGGATGATCTCTTCAACCCTTGACGAAGGCAGCATTTCCTCTTTAAATTATGCCTATCGGTTGTTATGGCTGCCGTTAAGCGTCATGATCGGCCCGCTGATCACCGTGTTGTATCCGTCCATCGTCGGATCCGCACTCAAAGGGGCGAAGCCCTTCGGCCGGATCGTCGGGCAAGGGTTCCGCACGATCATCTATCTTTCCATCCCGTTTATGCTCGTGATGATCATCAGCGGAAAGGCGTTGATCCGGCTCGCTTTCGAACGGGGCGCCTTCGATGCCTCGGATACCGTCCGCACTTACGGGGTGTTTATTTGCTACGGGATCGGCCTGGCTTTTTTTGCCCTAAGGGACTACTTGATGAATTGTTTTTATGCTTTGAAGGAAAACCGGCTGGTGATGCATTCCTGCCTTTGGACGGTATTGCTGAATATCGGCTTCAGCCTCCTTTTGTCCCGTTTTTACGGCGCGGCGGGGATCGCCCTTGCCGGTACGATGGCCATGCTTTTCCAGACGGTTTATTTGCTGGTCTGTTTCCGGCGGAAGAGCGGGCTCGTGGTCAGCGGGGCGGAGGGATGGCGGGATTGGGGCAAATATGCGTTGCTTTTTGCCTTCCCCCTTTCGCTCCTTCTTCCGGCCCGCGGAACGGTCGAGAAGTTTCCCGATATTGCCGAACTTTTTTTGGTCAGCGCCATGGTGTTTTCCTTTCATTTTTTCCTTTCCTGGCTGTTGAAAATGGAAGAGCCGAAAAGGTGTCTGGCCCTCTTGGCAAAGAACAAATCCGTTACCTTCGGTGAATAAAGATTGCAAAGAAGGGAAAAAGCTGATGAAAAAGACCGTTGAAATTTTGGGGATTTCCTTTTTTCATACCACAAGGGAAGAATTGAAAGACATCATTTTGCAGCGGGCGGTCCGCGGCGAAAAATGTTTTATCGTAACGGGGAATCCGGAGATTGTCATGCATGCGAAAAAAAATCCGGAATACCTGCATGTCATCCGCTCCGCAGACTATGTGATTCCGGACGGTTCGGGGATCATCCTGGCGTCGAAAATTTTAAAGAGGCCGCTCGCCGAACGGATCGCCGGCTTTGATTTTATGGGGGACATGCTGAGGATCGCCGCAGAGCGGTCCTTGTCCGTGTATTTGTTGGGAGCGGAGGATGAGGTGGTGAAAACAGCGGCCGCCAACATCCGGAAGCAATATCCGAACATCCGGATCGCGGGCTTCCATCACGGCTATTTTGACCTTCGCGATGAAGAAGTCGCCCGCCGGGTCGTCGCGGCAAATCCCGATTTCATTTTCGTCGCCTTAGGTTTTCCCAAACAGGAGATTTGGATCCATCGTTATCTCTCCATGTTTGAAAAGGGCGTTTTTATGGGGGTCGGCGGCAGTTTTGATGTGCTGGCCGGGAAGGCGAAGAGGGCCCCGGAGTTTTGGCGGAGGCTGAACTTGGAATGGCTTTACCGCCTGATCCAGCAACCGTCCCGCTGGCGGCGGATGCTGGCCCTGCCCGAATTCGTATTGGCCGTGTTGAAAGAAAGATTTTAAGCGGTCCATCGGCTCAGGCCGCCGGGAAGCCGGGCAGGAAATAAACGGGAAAGAAGGACGGGAGAAAGTCCGGAACGGCAGAAATGCGGTAGGAAGGACGCATCGGCCCGGAAAGGCGAAACCGAAAAGAGCGGAGGAATCCGGGGCGACAGGCAGCTTCGTGAATTCCCGCGTGAAGCCCATGAATCCGGAATGGCCCGGCCGGATTTTGCCCGCAAGGATGGCGATGTCTTCGTACCTTGTCAAAGCGGGGCTGTGGAAATAACGGTCCCCGGTTCATGGCCGCCATCCCGATCGGCACGAATATTTCCCCATACTGGGGCAATTGCTTTCTTTGGTCAGCGGCCGGCAGCGGAAAAAACAATGACCTGCCATGATACGTGATCTGAAGGGCAATTGCTTATCAAGATGCGTGCTTGTCTGGCCGTCGCAGGGGCGACCTGCGACGGGAATTTTTATCCGGCAAAAGGCTGTTACAGAACCTCCGTTTTCCCAATCGCCCGCTTGCCCGATGCGTTCGCCATCCGAAGCTATGATAAAGCGGGCTTTTTCCAAATTTTTTATAAGAGGGTAGGAAAATGCATATTTTACATTTGAATGCGGGCAATGAAACGGGCGGAGGCATGATCCATATTTTATCCCTGTTGAATGAGTTCAAGCGGAACGAGTTCACCCTCGGATTGTTGGAAGAAGGCTTGATGCAAAAGAAGGCGAAGGAACTCGGCATCCGCACCGTGCTGTTTAAACAGCGGGGAAAATTCGATGTTTCCGTCATCCGATCGGTTTGCCGGTACATGAAGGAGCATCATGTCGATATCGTTCATACCCACGGTCCGCGGGCGAACGTATTGGGGATGATCATCAAGAAAAAAACCGGCTGCAGATGGGTATTGACGGTGCACAGCGATCCCCGGGACGATTTTTTGGGCGGGGGATTGAAAGGAAGATGTTTCACGGCCGTCCATCTTTTCGCCATCAAAAAAGCGGATCATTGTTTTGCCGTATCGGAGAGATTTAAAAAAATCTTGAGGGAGCTGGGGATGGAGGAAGAAAAGATCACGGCCATCCTGAACGGGATCGATTTTCGGCGAACGCCGGAACCTTACGACCGGAAAGCGTTCCGCTTCCGGGACAATGATTTTTTAATCCTCATGGTGGCGAGGCTGGAAAGGGTAAAAGGCCATGAAATGGCCCTCCGGGCGTTGAAAAAGGTGGCGAGGGCCCATCCGAATGTCCGCCTGCTCCTTATCGGGGACGGCAGTTTGCGGAAGGAGCTGGAGGACAGGGCAAAAAAAGAAGGCATCGGCGAAAGGGTGCATTTTTTCGGCTACCGGCCGGACGCGGAAAGATTTTACCCGATGGCGGATGTCGCCCTGCTCACCTCTTACAGCGAAAGCTTTCCCTTTGTTTTGTTGGAGGCGGCCCGGGCGGGCGTGCCGGTCATTACGACGGATGTGGGCGGGGTGCGGCATCTGGTGCCCGATCGCCGGTACGGATGGGTGATCGATGTGGGGGACGAAAACCAATTGGGCGAAAGCCTGATGGAGGCCGTGCGCTTGAAGGGGGAACAGAAACTGCGGGAAATGGGCGAACGGTTGAAAGAACGGGCTTCCCAAAGATTTTCCGTCAGGCATTTTGCCGAAAGCGTATATGAGGTTTACCGGAAATGGGTTTGAAAGGGGCAAGCGGCCCTTTTTTTATTTGGTGGAAAACTACCGCCGGCGCCAAACCTTAAATACCCGGGAGCCGCGGTCCGGAATTGGCGGGATCGGCGGCCGTGCCGGTTTGAAAGCGGGGATGCGCTTTGGGGAAGGGACCCGGGAAAAATGCCGGATGCATGCGGAGAAATTTTCCCCTGGCGGCGCAGTCCGCGACGGTCCCGACACCGGACGGATTCTTTGGACAACATCTTCGCGGCTCCGGGTACGGAGAGGCAAGCTTTTTCGCGGACCGCCTCCTTCAGCCGCCCATTCCCCGCTGCCGGTCTTTTTCTGGTTCATATCTGGACAATCTTATAAAAAGGAGTGAAAATCATAAGATTTTATTAAAATCATATATTTTTCAGAAAAAACCGTTGACATTATGAAAGCGATTACTTAATAATAAAGATGTAAACCAGATTTAAACCAGATCTTAGGGGTGGGAGAAATTGAAAAAGAAGTGGTTAGGCGTATTTTTGGCCGTTTTGTTGGTCCTGACGCTCTTCAGCGGCTGCTCATCCAAGAAAAATTCAAGCGAAGAAAATTCAGGGGGAGAGTTAAAAGGGGAATTAACCGTTTGGATCCATCCTTTCGTTGAAGGGGACTTGAAAGCGAAGCAGACGGAAATCTTCAACAACATGGCGAAAAGCTTCAACGAAAAATATCCGAAGGTAAAAGTCAAATTCGAAGAAATCCCTTGGGCCAACAGGGAGCAAAAGATTTTAACCGCCTTGGCCTCCAATCAGGGACCGGATGTTTTCTACATTATTCCGGACATGATGGCCCAGTTTGCCGAAAAAGGGGTGCTCACGCCCATCACCGATTTATTGGGTGACGACTGGGATAAGGAGGATTTTGCCCAGACGACGCTGGATTCCGTCACCTATAAGGGCGAAATTTACGGCCTGCCGATCCTGCGGGAAGTCCAAACCTATTTTTACAACACAAAAATATTGAAAGAAATCGGCGGCGATCCGAATCACCTCCCGACCACCTGGGATGAATTCAATGAATTGGCGAAAAAAGCGGTGGAAAAGGGATATTTTGCCAGAACCTTCGAGGGAGGGAACACCCCGAATGCCAGCCTTTATCCGCTGATATGGCAAGCCGGCGGGGACATCATCGATAAAAACGGGAATGTGGTGATCAATCAGCCTGAAGGGGTTAAAGCGTTGGAATTGATTCAGGATTGGTATAAAAACGGTTACATTCCCAAAGATTCGATCAACTCCCTTGACCATTTCACCCCCTTTGTCGAGAACAAGATCCTCGCCGCCTGGGGAACGGGGGTCACCGTCAACCTGATGAAGGAAAGGGGCTTTACGGATTTCGTCGTCGGTCCTCCGCTGAAGGATAAGGAGACCGCCACCTTCGGAACGACCGGGATGTTCGTGGTTGCCGCCAACAGCAAAAATAAAGAGGCGGCCGCCCAATTGATCAAGGAGATGACCAGTACGGAGCACGCCAAGGCCTTCAATGAACTGACCAAATATATTCCCGCAAGACTGTCCGCCCTGTCGATTTACGATAATGACCCGGTGATGAAACAATTATCGGAATATGTCCAATATGCTCGGCCCGGCGTCATCCATCCCGTCGCCCGCACCGTGATCCCGAAGATCCAAGCGGAAATGCAAGCGATGATGGAAGGGAAGAAAACGCCGAAACAGGCTGCGGATGACATGGCCAAGGCGATCGAAGAAGAGAAAGAAAAAGAAGGATTGTGATTCGGGGGGATCTTTTTCCCCTTCTTCTTTTTCCCGAATCAGAAAGGGTAAAGGAAAGGGAGAAATTTGGAGGGTTCATGACAAGTGAAAAATTTCAATTTTAAAAAGCATTGGAACCGGTACGGCATCATCTACCTGTTCCTCGTTCCCGTCCTGATCCATTTTTGCGTTTTTCAGCTGTATCCGATCCTGTTAAGTTTTTATTTGACCTTTACGGACTGGCCGGTGATCGGGGAACCGAAATTTGTCGGCCTGAAAAACTGGATGCAATTTTTTTCCGACCGGCTGGCTTGGAAGGCCATCTGGAATACGGTGTTGTTTTCCCTTTATTATATTTTGCCGACCATGGCATTGGGTTTGCTCCTGGCTCTGTTGATTCAGACCCATAAAAAGGGGACGGGGATCTTCAAAGGGATCTATTTTCTTCCCGTCGTCACCTCCTTCGTGGTGATATCGGGGATTTGGGCCTGGATCTTTAAAGGCACGGAACAGGGATTCATCAATATGTTTTTAACGGCCGTCGGCTTGGAACCCCAGCTGTTTTTGTCCGACTCAAGGCAGGCTTTGATGGTCTTGGCGGGATTGAGCATTTTTAAAGTTTGCGGCAGCACGATGATCTATTACTACGCCGGATTGCAATCCATCCCCCAGGAATATTATGAGGCGGCGAAGATCGACGGGGCGAACGGCTGGAAAACGTTTTGGAAGATTACGTTTCCTCTTCTGCTGCCGATCCATTTTTACGTGGCCGTCATTACGACGATCGGATCCTTTCAGATCTTTGACTCGGCATTCCTTTTGACGTCAGGCGGTCCGGATTACGCGACGACGACGATTGTCTATTATTTGTACCAGGAAGGATTTGCGGGCCTGCGCCTCGGCTATGCGAGCGTCTTGGCATATGTTCTGTTCTTTATCATCTTGGTGATTTCCATCATCCAGCGAAAATTCTTGGACAATGAGCTGACATACAAATAGGCGAATGGGGGGAAGGGAATGGGAAAGAAGCTCTATCGCCAATGGCCGTACATCCTTCTCGTGTTTTTTGCGTTCCTGTTTTTAAGCCCGTTTCTCATCATGCTGATCGGGTCCTTTGTGAAAATGCGGACGGTGGTGGGCAATCCGTATTTGTGGCTGTTTCAGGAAAACCTGACCCTCGACAATTACCGGTACATTTTTACGAACGGCCGGTTCATCCAGTGGATCGCCAACTCCCTCATCATCACGATCATCCCTGTTTTGTCCCAAATGTTTTTTGCCGCGATTCTCGGGTATATTTTTGCGAAGAAGCGGTTTTTCGCAAGGGAATTCATTTTCTGGGTGATGATGGCGGTCATCATGGTTCCGAACCAATTGCTCATCATTCCCCGCTACATCGTGTTCAAGAATCTGGAATGGATCAACACCTATTGGCCGTTGATCGTTCCCGAATTATGGGGGATCCTGGGCGTTTTCTTCGTCCGGCAGTTCATGATGACCCTGCCGAAGGAGCTGGAGGAGGCCGCCTATATGGATGGGGCCAACGATTTTACGGTTTTCTTCAAAATCCTGCTTCCTTTGTCCAAGCCGGTCATCGCCACGGTCGGCACCTTCGCCTTCATCGGCTGCTGGAATGACCTGCTGACGCCGCTGATCTACACGACGAGCGAAGAGATGTATCCCTTGACGGTGGGGCTGGCGTCGATGCTGACGAAGGAAGGGAACTTCGGCGTTGAAATGGCCGGATCGGTCATATCCTTTATCCCCACCTTTCTCATCTTTCTGTTCTTCCAAAAATATTTTGTGAAAGGCATTGCGCTGAGCGGCTTAAAATAGGCGGAATCGCTTGATGAAATCCATGTTCGGAAAGGAATATGCGGCGATGTCGGAAAAAACGAATCGGGAAGAATTTCAGGCCAAATTGGAACATATGATTTCGACGTTAAGGAACCAAATCATGAACGAAGAGATTAAAGTCGGGGAGTATCTGCCGTCCGAACAAAGCCTGGCCCATCGGTTCGACCTGAGCAAAAATTCCGTCCGCAAAGGGTTGGAAACCTTGGTTTCCGAAGGGTTGATCGTCAAAAAGTCGCGGGTCGGAAATCTGGTCGTGTCCAACAAGCCCTATGATCAGGTCATTTTGCGGGTGGGCTATTATCCCTCCCTTTTAAGGGAAGCAAAGTTTTCGGAGATCGTGAAACAGTTTGAACAAGGCCACCCGAACATCAAAGTTCAAACCATCCCATTGCCCTATACCCAGTATCACCGGACGGTGCTCGACTTTTTCAAAAATGACATGATCGACGTGGTGTCGGTCAACTATAACGATTTTTGCGAATTTCCTAATCCCGGGGAGATTTTCGAACCGGTGGAGCAAGACGAAAACATCTATCCTTTTTTGCAGGAACCCTTCCGGTCGCCGGAGGAGGGCAAGGCCTTTGTCAGGCCCTTCATCTTTTCACCGATCGTTCTGTGTTACAACCCGAAACATTTTCAAGACAACCGGATGCCGCTTCCCGACAGCAGCTGGAGATGGGCGGACGCGTTAAAGGCGGCCAAACAACTGACGGAGGAAAGGGCCGGGGAACGCCATTTCGGGGTCTATTTCCATCCCCTTTCCCTGAACCGCTGGCCGATCTTCCTTTTGCAAAATCATGTGTATTTCAAGCGGGATGAAAACGGCGGCGTTTCCTTTGACGGGGAGAAGCTGACGGAAAGCGTGAACATCATCCGGCAATTGTTCATCGAACAAGATATTTTGCAAACCTTTTTGTCCGACAACGACAGGGACGCGGAAAAGTTGTTCTTGCAGGAAAAGGTTTCGATGATCGTTTCCTCCTATTTCAGTTTGAACGAGTTCATCGAAACGGATTTGCGGTATGATATCGCCCCGCTCCCCTATCTGAGCGAGCCGCAGACCTTGCTGTTGATCATCGGCTTTGCCGTCAACAAGAATTCCCGTAAGTTCGGGGCAGCGAAAAAATTCATCGATTTTCTCGGCTCGCCCGCCGTTCAAGGTTACATCCGGAGGAATACGTTGAGCATCCCCGCCGTGAAAACGGAAGCGGAAAAAAGCGGGGACGAGGCCGTTTACAAACCGTCCCGGTTTCATCTTTTCCGCGAGATCATCCCGACCTACCGCTTATATTCCCATCTCGGCGTGACCTATGAGGAACTGGGCGAAATGAACAATGAATTGCGGCTGTATCTGTCGGGAATGCTCCCGGAAGAATTTTTTGTCCAACGGGTTCGTTCCATCTTAACAAGGCGAATGAAATCCAACAAGATGCGGAAAGGAGCAAATTGAATGAAGGTTGTCGTCTCAAGTGACAGGACCGTCCGTTTGGAGGAGAGGGACATCCCGAAAATCAAGGATCACTACGTTTTGATCAAAACGAAGTATTCGGCGATCAGCCCCGGAACGGAATTGTCCCAAATTGAAACGAGCGACGGACGGAAGGTTTGCCTGGGTTACAGCGCGATGGGGGAAGCGGTGGAAGTCGGCGAGGGGGTGGACCGGATCGCCAAGGGGGATTATGTCGCCTGTTACGGCGCCCCCTATGTCCAGCATGCGGAATATTTGCTCGTGCCGAAAACCTTGTGCTGCAAAGTCCCGGATCATGTCGATCCGAAGGCCGCCGCCCTGGGCGGTCTGGGCGCCATTGCCATCCATGCGTTAAGAACGGCGAACCTCCAATTCGGTGAATGGGCGCTTGTGGCCGGCTTGGGGATCCTCGGCCAGCTGATCGCCCAAATTGCCCATGCCTCCCTTTACCGGGTGATCCCCTATGATGTTTCGGAGGCGAGGGCGGAGAGCTTCCGCCAAACCGCCGGGATTCCCGCCTTTACGACCCTTCGGGATCTGGAAAGGACGATCGAAAAGGAAACGAAGGGGTACGGGGTGGACGCCGTGCTGCTGTGTGCGGGAGGCAAACATTCGCCGTTGACCGGCGACAGTTTGAATTGGGTGCGGGATAAAGGGAAGGTGGTGATCGTCGGCGACATCGAGCCGGTGTTTCCCAGGGAAAGGATGTTCGCCAAGGAAGCGGAGATCCTCATTTCCCGGGCGGGCGGCCCGGGAAGATACGATCCGGTTTTTGAAAAACAGGCCGTCGATTATCCGTACGGTTTCGTCCGCTGGACGGAGGGAAGAAATGTGGAAGAGTTCATCCGCATAGTCGCCGAGGGGCGGATCAACGTTTCCCCGTACTTAACCGAGGTCGTCGGACTGGATCAAATCGAAGACGCCTATGCCGAGCTCGTTGATAAACAAAGCCCCGTGCTTACCAAGATCATCAAGTACGAGTGACCGGCGGCCGTATGCGATGGCCGCGGCTGGCGTCAGGATAAAATCGGCAAAAGGAAGAAGGACGGATCCTCCCGGGAGAGAGGTACAGCCGAAAGAGGGAGCAGGGCTGGCGGCGGGTATCTCCGTATTTTTCCGCAAACGGGAAAAGGCTTGTTCCGTGGGAAGGATCGCCGGGAGGAAAGGATTTCAGGTGGCAAACTTCGCGCAAAAAGGAAGCGGGAATTCCGGTACGAAAGGGAGAAATTCGTAAAGAGAATCTGCGTATACGGGAGAAGGGGAAAGGCGATGCGATTCAGAGTCGGAATCATCGGGATCGGTTCCATCGTGAAAGAAGTTCATCTGCCGGTTTTGGCGAAACGGAAGGACGTCATCCTGGCGGCCGCCTGTGACGTCAATGAAGAACGTTTGAAAGAAATCTCCCGGAAATATGCGGTCCCGAAAAGCTATCGGGACGGCCTGGAAATGATCGGCCGGGAGAAGTTGGATGCGGTTGTCATATGCACCCCGAACTCCGCCCATATTCCCTATGCGGCGGCGGCCGCGGCGAAAGGAATACATATTTTCCTTGAAAAACCGATCGGCGTAAACCCGCAGGAAGCGGAAGACATGATCCGGACGGCCGGGCAAAACCGGGCGATCGTCATGGTCGGGATGGTTTCCCGCTTCCGCAGGGATGTGCAAATCGCCAAAGAATATATCGAGAGCGGAATGCCGGGGGATATTTATTACGCGAAGGCGCAGTTGCTGCGGAGGAGAGGGACGCCGAAAGGCTGGTTTACCGACCGCTCCTTTTCCGGCGGCGGCGTCCTGATGGACATCGGGGTCCATGTTTTGGATGCGGCCTGGTGGCTGCTCGGCTGCCCCCGGCCCCAAAGGATTTCCGGCCATGCGGTCCAAGCCTTGGGAAACTATGAAACCCGTTTTCTGTCCTCCTGGAAATCCAGCGCGGAGACGGCGGAATCCGTCCAAGATGTGGAGGATTTCGCCGCCGGGTGGATCCGCTTCGAAAACGGAACGGTATTGGCGCTGGAAACATCCTGGGCGCTGAACGGGAAACAGGATGAAGGACTCTCGATGCAAATATACGGGACGAAAGGGGGGATTTCCCTCCCTCCGTTAACCCTCTACCGGGAAGAACGAAGGATCCTGTCGGAAATCCATCCCCAATTCGAGGAAAATCACCCGTATGAAGAAGAATTTCAGCATTTCTTCGAATGCATCCGAAAGGGTAAGACACCGGTTGCCGACGGCGTGCAGGGATTGCGGGTGCTGGAAATGATCCGGGCCCTTTACGAATCGGCAAGACAGGGGCGAGAGCTCTCCCTGTAAGCCGGTTTCCCGCGAAGGGGTCCGGAGGGCGAAAGTCAGAAAAGCTGGCTTGCCTTTTGTTGGCCCTCTCTTTCATCATGGCCCCGACCGGGTCCGAAAGGCCGAAAAACGGCCCGCGCGTTGTCGCCGTCCCCGCATCATTTTTTCTGCGGGCGCGTCCGAAAGGAGACCCCGGCCGCCGGCGGCGTCCAGGGCCGGGGGCGCGGGATTGCCCCGGGCCTTTATGGACCGGCAGGATGCGGGAATGTTTATCTCCCGGGAAAGCCGGTTCCCGTCGTTTCGGTTTAAAGCGCTTTCTTGCGATCCTTTCTCAAGGGATCGCGTGTCAAAAACGGAACAGAAAGGATGGTCCGAAATGTTGAAAGTGGGCGTGATCGGCGTCGGTTCCATTTCCGAATATCACATCCGGCCCTATTTGGCGCATGAAGAGGCGGAGCTCGCCGCCTTGTGCGACATCCATGAAGAAAGGCTGCAAGAAAAAGGGAAAAGGTTCAACGTTCAAAAGCTGTACACCGATTACCGGGATTTGTTAAAGGATCCGGAGATCGATGCGGTTAGCATATGCACTTGGAACAATTCCCATGCGGAAATCGCCATCGCCGCATTGGAGGCCGGAAAGCACGTCTTGGTGGAAAAACCGTTAAGCCGGACGATGGAAGAAGCCGTCAAAGTGGCGGAAGCCGTGAAAAAATCCGGGAAGATTTTACAGGTGGGTTTTGTCCGGCGGCATGCAAGCAATGTCAAGGTGTTGAAAAAGTTCATTGATCATGGCGATCTGGGGGAAATTTACTACGCGAAAGCCTCGTGCATCCGCAGGCTCGGAAATCCCGGAGGATGGTTCAGCGACAGCGAACGGTCCGGGGGAGGGCCGCTGATCGACTTGGGCGTCCACATGATCGATTTGTGCTGGTATTTAATGGGCAAGCCGAAGCCGGCATCCGTAAGCGGAAGCACCTACCGCAGATTGGGGAACCGGGCCCATATCGAAAATCTGTCCTTCTACAAGGCCGCGGATTACGATGAAAAAAGGAACACGGTGGAGGATCTGGCCAACGGTTATATCCGGTTTGAAAACGGCGCGACCCTTTATGTGGATGTCAGCTACACGCTGCACGCGAAAGAGGAAGCGGTGACGGCGAGCATTTACGGGGAAAAGGGCGGCGCGGAAATCGAGCCGAAACTGCTGATCGTCACCGAAAGGCATAACACCATTCTAAATATGGCACCGCAGATCGACCATCCCGAATTCGATTTCCAGGAAGCCTTTTATCATGAGATCGATCATTTCGTGCAAAGCTGTTTGGGCAGGGAAAAACCGTTAAGCCCGGTGGAGGACGGCGTGGAAATCATGAGGATTTTAACCGCCCTCTACGAATCGGCGCGGTCGGGAAGAGAAGTTGTCTTGTCCTAAGCGGCGGAAAGCGGAAGGCGCCCGGGCATGCATCCGGGATGGGGCGGTTAAAGAAGGCCGGCGCCGGCAGATCCGGCCTTCTCCGGACCGTTCAGCGGCTTTGGACTTTCCCGGCCGGCGTGGAGGGGCCGGATATTTCCTCCTTTGCTGCGGAAAATTTTTTGCCCGCCCGGGGAAGAACCGGCCGGGAAGCCTTCGCCAGAGTGAAAAGAGGTGATCGTCCATGTGCATTCGAAAGATTCACGAAAGAAAAGGAAAAGGGGCAACGGATCCTGCTGGCGGCTTTCGGCCGCTGACCGGGGAGGAGGGGGCGGGCGTCCTTCCATCCGACAGGGACGTTCAGCTGGCAGAGATCCTTCAGCAACTGAAAGATGCGGAATACGGCCGGTGGCTGCCGCCGGAACACGAAGCCCTTGAAGATCCGGAGCGGGCCGCCCCGGCCGCGGAAATAGGTTTCATAGGGGGGAATCACGTGAAAATTATCCTGGAAGGAAGCCGGAACGATGGAAGGCGGATGTTGTCCTTGGACGAAATCAGGGAGCGGCTGGAAATGAACAGCCGGACCGGGGGTGATCTTTTGGCTATCGAAGAGGAAGTGAGCGAAGAGGGGCTGGCCTATTTGCTGGAAAGCGGAAATCCCCTGTATTTCTCCTTGCCCTTCCTGCTGGACCATTGGGATGCCGTGCAAAAAAACAAGCGGGAGGCCCGCCGCCATTTCTATTATGATCCGCTGCTTGCGCCCGTTTATCCGAAATTGCGCGAGCATCTGCCCGGCAAAAAAGGCGTACTTCGGGCAAGGCGGATTTCCAGAGGGAGAGAAAGAAAATACCCTATTGCGGACCTCGTCTTCCTGGAGGAGTTATTCGGCCCGGTCCGCGATCTTCATATGAAAAGCGGACGGGAAGACGCCCCGGTCTCCCACCACATCCTGTCCTTCGCCGCCGGCGAAGGGACGATGGGCCATTACGAATGGACGGCCGCCCCCTATTTGAAGGAGAATTTTGAATTCGAGTTCAGTTTCGAAGGGGGCGTCATCTGCTGGAACAGCGAAAATGCCGACCCGTTTCTGGATCTCACGATTCCCGGGGGCGGCCGGGACAGGGGGCAAGGGCCTGGACAAGCAGGAACGCCGGTCATTCGATTGACCCAGACGGCTTTTCCGGAAGGGAATTGGGCCGGCCGGATTTTGGAGAACGCCAGGCCCCTTTCGGAGAAGACCGCCGCTTCCATCGAACGGTTCCATCACCTATGGATGAAGGGGGAGAAGGGATGAACATCGGCGTCATCAGTTTTGCCCACATGCATGCCTACAGTTATGCTTCCGCACTGAAAAAACTTCCCGGCGTACGGCTTTCGGCCGTTTACGATGATGAGGAAGAACGGGGAAAGAAAGCCGCGGAAATGTTTGGCGCGGCTTATGATCGGGATCTGGAACGATTTTTGGACCGGGATTTGCAGGCCGTCATCGTGTGCTCGGAAAACAGCAGGCACCGTTATTTTGTGGAGGAAGCGGCCAAGGCAAAGAAACATATTTTGTGCGAGAAACCGATCGCGACCAACTTGGAAGACGCCCGGGCGATGATCGATGTTTGCGAAAAGAACGGGGTTATTCTGCAAATTGCCTTCCCCGTGCGCTTTTTGGAACCGATCGCCCGGCTGAAAAAAATGATTCAAGAACATCGATTCGGCGAGATCATCGCGATCCGCACGACCAACCGCGGGCAAAATCCCGGCGGGTGGTTTACCGATAAACGCTATTCCGGCGGAGGAGCGGTCATCGATCATACGGTCCATATGGTGGATATCATGCGCTGGTATTTGGGCAAAGAGGTGAAAGAGGTGTATGCCCAAGCGGGCACGGTCTTTGGCGCCCGGGGCATCGATGATGCGGGATTATTGACGCTGACCTTTGAAAACGGTGTCGTCGCTTCCCATGACGCCAGCTGGTCGAGAAACAAAAATTTTCCCACATGGGGAGACGTGACGATTGAAGTGTTGGGCACCGAAGGCCGCGCGGTTGTAGATGCCTTCAAGGAACATGTGGAGGTTTTCTCGGACCGGGGGAAGCCCCTCATCCGCGATTTCTACGGTTTTGATATGGATTATGGGCTGATCCGGGATTTCGTCCAATGCGTCCGTGAAGGAAGGGAGCCGTCCATCACCGGTTATGACGGGCTGAAGGCCGTGGAAGTGGCCCTGGCGGCTTATGAATCGGCAGCGAAAAAGGCGCCGGTGCTTCTTTGAGGTACGGTTTTTGGATATGGTCGGGATCCCGAATGCGGCCAGCCGGCGCCGGTGCTTCTTTGAGGCGCGGGCTTCCCGAAAGGAGAACGGTTCCGATTAGATCGCCGCGCCGCAATGGTGGTCCCGCCGGCGGCGGTTTTTTCGAAAGGGAACGGGTTCGGTGCTTTGCGGATATTCCGAAGGCGGATCAAGTGTTTATCAAATGATTTTCTCAAATGGGCGCCGGCAGATTTTCAAGGCTGATTCTCCGAAGCGCGCCTCGGAAACCCCGCCGGCGCTTCCTAAGGAAGCGGAATCGCCAAGAATGAGGGTTTTATCGGGAAGGCGCCGGCCTATCCAAAAAGGTTCCACGTCCTGCGGGGCTGAACCTCCCTCAGGGAGGATGCGAACGAAAAGGAGATCCGGCAAACTGCCGGAAACAAGGAGAAAAAGAAAAGAGGTGGGGATCAAGGATGCGGACTTTGGAAGAACTGGAACAACGGATGACGGCTCCATCCGGGCGGCTGATTGAAGATATGAAAAAAATAGACGGGGACATGATGATCTTAGGCGTCGGCGGGAAGATGGGGCCAAGTCTTGCGAAGCTGGCGAAAAACGCGATCGATGCCGCGGGATTGAAGAAAAGGGTGATCGGCGTTTCCCGCTTTTCCGACCAGGCTTTACGGGAAGAGCTTGAAGCGTGCGGCATTGAGACCGTGGCCTGCGATCTGTTGAATGAGGAGGATTTGAAGAAGCTTCCAAAGGCGAAAAATGTGATCTACATGGCGGGAACCAAATTCGGCACCGTCGGGAACGAACATTATACGTGGGCCATGAACAGTTATTTGCCCGGGAGGGTGGCGGAACAATTGCCCGATTCCCGTTTTGTCGTTTTTTCGACCGGCAACGTTTATCCGCTGACCCCGGTGAAACTCGGCGGATCGACGGAGGCCGATCCGCCTTCGCCGATCGGTGAATACGCCCAATCCTGCCTGGGAAGGGAAAGGATCTTTGAGCATTTTTCCAAAAAAAGGGGAATCCCGGTATTAATCTTCCGGTTAAATTATGCGATCGATCTGCGGTACGGGGTGCTTTTGGAAATCGCCTCTTCGGTTTTCCGGGAAAAGCCGATCGATTTAACGATGGGGCATGTCAACGTGATTTGGCAGGGGGATGCGAATGAATATGCCCTCCGTTCCCTTTTGCACTGCAAAAGCCCGGCCAATATTTTAAATGTGACGGGTCCGGAGCTCATCTCCGTCCGCCGGGTGGCGCTGGAATTCGGCAAACGGTTCGGGAAGAAACCGGTATTCGTCAATGAGGAAGCGGACACCGCCTTATTGAGCAACGCGGGCAAATGTTTTCAGCTGTTCGGCTACCCGTCCGTTTCCTTATATCAAATGATCGATTGGGTGAGCGAGTGGGTGCAGGAAGGCGGCCCGACCCTCGCCAAGCCGACCCGTTTCCAGGAAAGGGGAGGTGCCTTTTAATGGCGGCCGTTTTGCAGAAAGAATTGCTCCGGCATTTGCAGGAAGGCACGGTGATTCCCGCCCACCCGCTCGCCTTAACGGAAAGGAAGGAATTGGATGCGGAAAGCCAAAAACGGCTGACAAGGTATTATATCCGCGCGGGAGCGGGCGGGATTGCCGTCGGGGTGCACACGACCCAATTCGAGATCCGCGACCCGAAATACAATTTGTTCGAAAAGGTTTTGGCCCTTGCGGCGGAAGCGGTCGAAGAAGAGGGGGTCAAACGGCCTTTTTTGAAAATTGCGGGCATTTGCGGGGAGACGAAACAGGCGGTCCGGGAAGCGGAAATCGCGAAAAGTTTCGGCTATCACCTCGGCCTGGTCAGTTTGGGCGGTTTGAACCATTACAGCGAACGGGATCTTGTCCGGCACGTGAAGGAAATCTCCCGGATCCTTCCCGTCTTCGGTTTTTATCTGCAGCCCGCGGTGGGCGGCCGGTCGTTGAGCTATGAATTTTGGCGGGAAGCCGCGGAAATCGAGAATCTGTACGCCATCAAAATCGCACCGTTCAACCGTTACCAAACCCTCGATGTGGTCCGGGCCGTCTGCGCGTCGGAAAGGCGCGGGGACATCGCCTTATATACCGGGAACGACGATCATATCCTATTGGATTTATTGACGACCTTCCGCTTTACCATCGACGGAAAAACGGTGGAAAAGCGGATCGTCGGCGGGCTTTTGGGCCAGTGGGCGGTCTGGACTGCCAAAGCCGTGGAGCTGTTGGAAGAAATCAAAAAGATGCGCACGAAAGACGCCATCCCGGCCGAATATTTGGCGCTGGCCAACGAATTGACCGATGCGAACGGGGCCATTTTTGACGCGAAACACCGTTTTGCCGGATGCATTTCCGGGATCCATGAAGTATTGCGCCGGCAAGGATTGCTGAAAACCGCCGTCTGCCTGAGCGAAAAGGAAAAATTGTCTCCCGGCCAAGCGGAAGAAATCGACCGGATTTATCAGATGTATCCCCATTTGAACGATGATGAATTTGTGAAGAAGTTTTTGGCAAATCAATAAAGTCCCGCGCGACTTGATAAAATGGGCCCATGGCGCGGCTGCCAGGAAGCGGCCCGCCGGAAAATTCTTTTTGGCCGCAGCCGGGAGAGGATAGCGGCGGAAAAGCGGAAATTCCTATGATCGGAAGGGGCGGATGTGCAACCGCCCTTTTCTGCCGTGAATACGGCAAAGGGGAATGTCGGCGGCGATCCGAAAAACTGAAGGGACCGCCGGCCAATGGACGGATGAAACGAGGTGCCGAGCAAATAGAGAAAAGGAAGACATCCTAAAAGGGAGTTCCCGGGTGTCGGGGGGGAAAAACAACGCCGCTTTAAAAAATGAAAAAAACGGGCGCCCATAAGCCTATGATGCGGGTCAGCCCGTACTATTTTCATGTGGAAAGGTCAGCCTTTTTTTATGTGGGATTCGGAAGAAATAACAGATATGGTTTCTTCGTAAGTGGTTTTTCTTGCCGGATCGGCAAGCAGTTTTAAACTGATCAGATCGATGAGATAAAAGGTGCTTAAATCAATCCCCGTAGAAAAATATCCGTTTTTTACCGGATGCATCGTCCATAACGTGACATCGGAGGCTTTGGTCAAGGGAGTTTCCCCGTATGCGGTAAAAGAGACAACTTTAACGCCTTTTTTCTTGGCTTTCTCGATCGATGTAATCAGATCTTTCGTTTGTCCGGAACGGGAAAAAGCCAAAATCAGATCGTTTTCCGTACACAAGGCGCTCCGGATCAGCATCAAATGGCTGTCCGTTATCGATTGGGAAGAAAGACCCATCCTGCTCAGGCGGTAATTGAATTCTTGGGCGGCCAGCCCGGAACTGCCCAGCCCGTAAATGTAAATATTTTTCGCTTCGACAATCAGCCGGATCACTTCCTGGATCTGCTCATTTCCATTTAAGTTTTGGATGTTATCGATCATGTTTTTATAATGGTTTTTTAAAAAAACATGGATATCATCATGGCTTTCATATTGCAGTTCCTGGGCCAGCTTCACTTTCAGTTCGACAAAATTCTTGCAGGAAACCTTTTTCGCAAATCTTGTTATGGTAGAAGTCGAAGTTTTCGTCTTTTTTGCCAATTCTTTAATGTTGCACCGGGTCGCTTCCGCGGGATGGGAAATTAAAAAATTGGCGATACGCTTGTCTTTTTCGGATAGGGAAGAATATTTCAATTGAATTTCTTTTAAAAGGGTGCTCATTACAGGCTCCTTTCCACAATCCTTAAACTTCCTGCAAAAAAATCCGCCCCGATCAATTAGTTGTCCATCCGGAGATTTTTAATCGAATTCACAAAACGTTGCGTGATCAACTGGGGCCTGGTGATGGCACCGCCGACGACGACGGCGTGGGCGCCCAAGGAAATGGCTTTCGCGGCCATTTCCGGGGTAATGATGTTTCCCTCGGCGATAACGGGGATGCGGATTTCCTTCAACAATAATTTCAGGAATGAAAAATCATCGTCATAAATATGTTTCCCGGAAGTTTCTTTCGTGTAACCGTAAAGGGTTGTGGAGATGCAGTCGAAACCCAGCTGTTCTGCTTGCAAAGCGTCTTCCAAACCGGAGACGTCCGCCATCAATTTGACTTCGGGCGCTTTTTCCCGCGCATAGGCCACTAAATCTGCAAGTGAAACTCCCCCCGGTCTTTTCCGCAACGTCGCGTCTAATGCAATCATATCACATTTTGCCGCAAATAACTCATCCATTTCTTTTTTTGTCGGTGTTATAAAAACTTCGCTGTCGGGGTAATTCCTTTTTACGATGCCGATAATGGGGAGCGGCACCTCTTTTTTTATAGCCATGATGTCTTCTTTGCTGTTGGCCCTTATTGCGGCCGCACCCCCTTGGAATGCGGCCAGTGCCATTTTCGACATGATGTAGGAACTGTGCAGCGGTTCATCCTCGAGGGCTTGGCACGAGACAATAAGGGAATTTTTGATTTGATTTAGCAATCTACTCACCTACAATTTCGGAAATTTCATTTTTGATGATCGTCACCTGAGGTCCGTATATAATTTGGATTCCTTTTCCTTTCATCAATACCCCTTTTGCCCCGGTCTTCTTCAACAGTTCTTCATTGACGGCACCGGGGTCGTTGACCGTCACCCGCAGACGTGTGGCGCAGCAGTCGACGTTCACCAAATTTTCCTTGCCGCCCAACGCGTCGATGATCCTTTGGGCCCTTTCGGCCGAACCGGTGACGATAGTTGTTTCTTCATCGTCTTCCCGCCCCGGGGTTTTTAAATCGAATTTTTTGATAAAGAAAGAGAACAGGAAATAGTAGACGAAAAACCAAGGAATTCCGATTAACGGAACGATCATCCAGTTGGTTTTATCATTCCCTTGGAGAATGCCGAACAGGATAAAATCGATGAAGCCGCCGGAAAAGGTTTGCCCGATGGTGATCTGGAAAATATGGGCCATCATGAAAGCCAAACCGTCTAAAAAGGCGTGCAAAACATAAAGGAACGGTGCGATAAACAGGAATGAGAATTCGATCGGTTCCGTAATCCCGGTCAGGAAAGACGTCAAAGCGGCCGATCCCATCAATCCTGCGACCACTTTCTTCTTTTCCGGTTTTGCCGTTTTATAAATGGCATAAGCCGCCCCGATTAAACCGAACATCATCGTAATGAATCTTCCGGACATGAAGCGGGAAGTTCCGATGTAAAATTTTTCGGTATCCGGATCAGCCAGCTGGGCGAAAAAGATACGTTGCGTCCCTTCGACAAGATTGCCGTCGATGATCATGGAACCGCCCAAACTCGTCGTCCAGAAAGGCATATAAAAGATGTGATGAAGGCCGAAGGGGCCAAGCAGACGGAGGACGAAACCGTAGATCAATGTCCCGACATAACCGGTCGCTTCCACAATTCCTCCCATTTTATAGATGCCGGACTGGACAAATGGCCATACGATAAACATGACCGCACCCAACAGGATGGCGGCAAAGGAAGAAATGATCGGGACGAATCGTGAACCGCTGAAAAATCCCAAAAATTGGGGGAGCTGTTTTTTATTATAACGATTATGAAGCCATGCCACCAAAATACCGCAAATTACACCTCCGAATACCCCTGTTTCGAGGGAATGAATGCCGAGGACGGACCCTTGACCGACAGATGCGGGATTTTCTGTATTCACTTGTCCGGTGATGGTTAACAGGGCGGAGATCGTCGCATTCATGACAAGGAAACCGAGCATTCCCGCAAGTCCGGCCGTTCCTTTGTCAGTTTTGGCTAATCCCACCGCCACACCGATGGCAAAAAGAATGGCGAGGTTGGCAAAGATGATATTTCCGGCACTGGACATGATGGTAAAGATCCCTTGGAGCCATGCGATATCCAAAAACGGATAGGCCTTAACCGTATTCGGATTGGACAGGGCTCCTCCAATTCCCAATAATAACCCTGCCGCAGGCAATACGGCAATAGGAAGCATAAACGACTTCCCGAATTGCTGGGCTTTCTCGAAGAAACTATTCATCAAAATACCCCCTGTTGTGAAAAATATTTTCACCAATATTTTATACTATGTCTGCAAACGAATACAAGACAGGTTTTGAATTTTATGAGAATATTTTTTAAAAGGCTCTGATAAATGTTATTGGTGATTTATTCTGCAAATGAAATGCTATAGAATCGGCGATATTCCTTCGGAAACACAGCCGGATGGGACCCGCCCGATGAGGTGCGAGCGGGGGCTCCGGTGTGATCCACGGAAAGAAAGCTGGATGTATCAACGATCAACAATGGAGATAAACAGTGCCGTTTTTTTGGAAATATGGGAAGGGATATAAGGAGATTCATGGACAGAAAAGCATGAAGGCTATTATAAAACCCATGGAATTCTGTTGAGTAAAGCGCAGAGATTCGTTAGAATGGAAAAGTTTTCTGATCAATTTATCTTGGCAGGAATTTCATTTATACCTGGATAACAGGAACCCGAAAAAAGGGAGGACGGATTTTTTCGGAATCGTCCTCCCATTGATGTGATTATTGTAATCCCATATTCCCTTTTTCCACGGATGCTTCCATCAATAAATCCGCAATATGCACCGCGCGCATCGTTCCGGAAAGGCCGTGCCGTTCGATTCCCATTTTCATTTGCATCAGGCATCCCGGGTTGGTGGTGACGATGGTGCAGGCATTGGTCATTTTGACCTTTTCCATTTTATGATCGAGGATTTGATTGGCCATCTCGGGCTGCAGAATATTATAAATCCCGGCCGAACCGCAGCATTTGTCCGCGCCTTCCAGTTCCACGAAGGCGGCCCCTTCGATCGCCTGAAGCAGTTTCCGGGGCGCGTCATGCACCCCCATTACGTTCCGCAAATGGCAGGAATCCTGGTAGGTAAGGATTTGTCCGGGCAAATGCAGGGGGACGTTTTTGTGAAATTCCAATTCCACCAAGATTTCCGTAATGTCTTTTACCTTGTTTTTGAAACGTTTTGCCCGTTCGCGCCAGTCTTTTTCATCTTTCAATAAATGGTCGTAATCGACCAAGTAGCCGCCGCAGCCGCCGGCGTTGAGGACGATATGATCCGCATCCGTTTGTTCGAAGGCCTCAATATTTCGTTTTGCCAATTCTTTCGCCTTTTCCTTTTCGCCGCTGTGGCCGTGGAGCGCCCCGCAGCATCCCTGGTTTTCCGGAACGACGACTTCGCAGCCCGCCAGCTGCAGCAGGCGGATCGTATTTTCATTGGTTTTGAGAAACAAAGTATCCATTAAGCAGCCGGCAAAAAATGCGACGGTCGCCTTCTTTTCCCCGATGGGCGGGAAATGCCGCCTGCGGCCTTTCATCTCTTTTTTCTTCGGGACATCCGGCAAAATTTTCTCCATTTCCGCCATCGTTTTCGGGAACAGCTTGAGAAAACCGATTTTCCTCGCCACTTTCTGCAATCCCGAACGCTGGTAAAAGCCGACCAGGCTCGTTGCCGCCTGCATCCGGTTCTGATGGGGGAACAGCCCTTCAAACACGGTTTTGCGGACCGCTTTGACGGGCAGGGAGCGGGTTTTGTACTGCTCGAAGATGTGGCGGGCTTCCTCCAAAAGATGTCCGTATTTTACCCCCGCGGGGCAAACGGGTTCGCAGGCCCGGCATCCGAGGCATACGTTCAGGGTATGCTCCACTTCCTCGTAGGCGTCGATCATGCCGTCGCGGACGGCCTTCATTAAGGCGATCCTTCCCCGGGGAGAATAATATTCTTTTCCCGTTTCGATATAGGTGGGGCATGCGGGGAGGCAGAATCCGCAACGCATGCAGTTTAACAGTTCGTCCTCGTCCATTTTTTCCCGAAAGTCCTGCTGGACGGATCTCTGTTTTGTCAAGGAGGACATTTGATTCACCACGCTTTGATATTTTTTCAAGACAGCTAAACGGCGATCGACCGCAAGGGCGATTTTGAAGGAATTTCGTGACGGATTTTCATAAGGAGTTCATAAGGAGCCGAGCCCCTGATCCTGCAGGCAGGAATCAGGAGGTTGCCCGGTTTTCCGCCGGGGCAAGGGTCTTTCGGACGTGATCACAGCTGCCGCGCGTTCAGGACCGGTGCAGGATCACCCTTTTCCTCGTTTCTTTGGCGAAGATTTTTCCGGGGTTTAAAATGTTGTTCGGATCGAGGGCCTGTTTGATTTGCTTCATCACCCGGATTCCTTCTTCCCCGAGCTGCCATTCCAAATAGGGGGCTTTCATTTGCCCGACGCCGTGCTCGCCCGTTATCGTGCCGCCGAGTTCGATCGCTTTTTTGAAGATTTCCGCAAAGGCCTTTTCCACCCGTTCCATTTCCTCTTTATCGCGGATATCCGTGGTGCAGGTCGGATGGAGGTTCCCGTCTCCCGCATGGCCGAAGGTGGCGATGGTGACGTCGTATTTTTTCGCGATTTCGTTAATGGCTTTTACCATTGCCGCTACTTGGGAACGGGGAACGGTGGCATCTTCCAGAATAGTCGTCGGCTTCAGCCGCGCCAGGGCGGAGAGGGCGGAACGGCGGGCGGCGCTCAAGGCATGGGCCTCCTGTTCCGATTTCGCCGTTTGCACGGAGATGGCGTGCTGTTCGTAACAAATGTTTTCGATTTTTTCCATGTCCTTTTGAACGGTTTCGGCCTCCCCGTCCTGTTCGATGAGCAGGACCGCCTTGGCGTCGGTGGGCAGACCGATCTTCGCAAAATCTTCCACGGCTTTTAATGTCGGCTGATCCAAAAATTCCAGGGTGGCGGGAATGATCCGGGAGGCGATGATTTTGGAGACCGTTTCCGCCGCCCGGTCGATGTCGTCGTATAAGGCGAGGAGGGTCTTCTTCGTTTTCGGTTTCGGCAGCAGTTTCAGCGTCGCTTCCGTTACAATGCCCAAGGTGCCTTCCGAACCGACGATCAACTTCGTCAAGTCATAGCCGGCCACGTCCTTCGCCAGCTTTCCGCCGGTGCGGATGATGCCGCCGTTGGCCAGAACCACTTCCAATCCGAGGACGTAATCCTTCGTAACCCCGTATTTCAGCCCCCTTAAGCCGCCGGAATTTTCGCTGATATTGCCGCCGATCGTGGAGATTTTCATCGAGCTTGGGTCGGGAGGATAAAACAGCCCTTGTCGCTCGACGAATTCGATCAATTGCTGGGTGATGACGCCCGGTTGGACCGTTACCGTCAAATTTTCCTCATCCAGCTCCAAAATTTGATTCATGTGCCGGAAATGCAGAACGATGCCGCCGTTTACCGGCGACGTGCCCCCCGACAAATTCGTGCCCGATCCCCGGGGGACGATCGGGATTTTGTGCTCGTTGCAGAGCTTGACGATTTCCGCCACTTCCTCCGTATTTCTCGGAGCCACGACGCAATCCGGCATCGACTGGTACAGGGGAGTCGCATCATAGGAAAAGACCAATCTGGCACTCTGGGAATCTTCCACATTTTCCGGCCCGACGATGGAGATGAGTTTTTGTTTGAAATCTTCGGTCAAGAGAGGCATACGCTCACTTCCGTTCTTTAATGGGATTTTTTCTGGTCGTTGGCTGATCCTGTCTTTAGGTGGTGCCTCTTTAAAATGAGAAAACGACATGCATGTGAACAGGCTTCATATTGCAGGCATGTTTGGCAAACAAATCCATCTGGGCAAGCGTTTTGACAGCCCTTTCATTATTTTGCAGAAAGAAAACCCGTTTTCCACGGTAGCTATTTGGCTATACTTCATTATAATATAACTTTGAAATTTTCTTCCAAACAAAATTTTGCATGAAGCTGAATTGATTTTAAGCGTTTTTTCTTTGATAATTATTTAAAAAGGACTTTCGCCTTGCCGATTATTATGTTAAATATTGAGCAGATTTCTCCCCGGTTCTCCGGCCCAAAAATGCTCGGGAACATGGAACGGCCGGTCCTTACGGAGCCGATGAATGGGGTCGGAAAATGAAAAAAAGCCAATAACTGCTGACGCTTGGAGGAAAACGAAATGAGCTCATTGTTATCCAGAATTGAACAAAATTTATCGAGGCTGTCTGATGCGGAAAGGAAAATCGGGCAATATATTTTGGAGCATCCGAACCTGGTGCCGCATATGACGACCAAGGACTTGTCAAAAAACAGCGGCGTCAGCGAGTCCAGCGTCATCCGCTTTTGCAAGTCCATCGGAATCGGAAGCTTCAAATCCTTTAAACTGGAACTCGTTAAAGAATTGACATTGACCGAGATGAATTTGACCGACTTTTCCATTCTTCATAAAAAGGACGGCCCCTATGACCTGTTTCAAAAAGTGACGTACGTGAATAAATCGGCCATCGAGACGATCCCCGCCTCCCTCGACCGCAAGGAGTATGAAAAGGCCATTGATCTGATATTGAACGCGGAAAAGCTGGTTTTTTACGGTGTCGGCGGATCGGCAACCGCCGCATTTGACGGTTATTACAAGTTTATGCGGCTGGGCTACCATTGCACCTTTACCCATGATTTCCATTCCCTGTTGTCGTTCATTCCGTACATGGGCAAAAACGATGTGTTTTTTGCCATCAGCATGTCCGGGAAAACGAAGGATGTGTTGGAATTGTCCCGTTTTGCCCAGCGCAAGGGAGCGAAGGTGATCGCCATCACGAATATCGGGAAATCGCCGCTGTATAAAGAGGCGGACATCCGTTTGTGCACGCCCGTCGTCGAGTCCGATTACCGAATCGGGAGCATCCCGTCAAGGATGACTCAGCTTACGATTATCGACGCCCTTTATTTAAGCATTTTCCAGGCAAAGGGAGAATCGATCCTCAGCCAGTTCCATGAGGCGAGAAATGAAGTCGTTCGCTTGAGAAGATAAAAATTAAGGAATATGGCGGAAAGGGGGATTTCTGACCGTTTAGAAATTAAATTTCATAAAAATAAAGAAATAAATTGACAAAAAATTTCATTAGAATTACAATTTAATTGAAAATAAAATTCTATACAAAGGAAATAAAATTCTTTAAAAGAGGGTGGCCGGATGCTCGAGCAACTGACAACAGAAAAGAGAAACCCGAATACGATGGATATAGATCAGATGTCCATTAAAGAAATATTGCAGATTATGAATAAGGAAGATCAATCCGTACCGATAGCCATCAGCAAAGAGATTGACAAAATTGAAAGCGCTATACAAATGGTGATTGATTCCTTTCGGCGCGGGGGAAGGCTGATCTACATCGGAGCGGGAACGAGCGGGCGGCTGGGGGTTTTAGACGCGGCCGAATGTCCGCCCA
This sequence comes from Caldibacillus debilis DSM 16016, assembly GCF_000383875.1. Classification (NCBI taxonomy): domain Bacteria; kingdom Bacillati; phylum Bacillota; class Bacilli; order Caryophanales; family Bacillaceae; genus Caldibacillus; species Caldibacillus debilis. The sequence goes on from NZ_KB912890.1 coordinate 28,846, forward strand.
CCTTCGGAACCGATCCCGCCATGGTTCAAGGGATTATTGCCGGAGGAAAAGAAGCCTTTACCCGCGCCGTGGAGGGAGCGGAAGACAATGAACAAATGGGAGGTGATGACCTAAAGGCGATTCGGCTGACAAATCTTGATACGGTGGTTGGCATTGCCGCAAGTGGAAGAACCCCGTATGTGATCGGCGCCTTGAAATACGCCAAATCCATCGGGGCGAAAACGGTAAGTATCAGCAATAATAAAAATTCGATTATCGGAACATTGGCAGATGTGGCCATCGAAGTCGAAACCGGACCGGAAGTGCTGACGGGTTCCACCCGTTTAAAGGCCGGTACCGCGCAAAAATTGATTTTGAACATGATATCCACAGTCTCCATGATCGGAATTGGGAAAGTGTACAAAAATTTAATGGTGGATGTCCGCCCGACCAATCATAAACTCATTGAACGGTCGAAGCGGATCATCATGGAAGCCACCGGGGTCGACTATGAGACGGCGGAAAAATTTTTCGAAGAAGCAAAGCGCAATGTGAAGGCGGCCATTACCATGATTTTATTAAATTGCAGCTACGACGAGGCAGTGGAAAAATTGAAAAAGGCAAAAGGATTCATCCGAAAAACTTTATAAACGTTTGGGGGGTAAAAATTGAAAAAAGAGGAAAGATTGGCCAAAGAGATATTGGAAGCGATCGGGAGCGGGGAAAATATCCAATCTTTCAACCACTGTATGACGAGGCTGCGTTTGCAATTAAAAGATTATCAAAAGGCAAATATCAACAAAATCAAAGAAATTGACGGCGTCTTGGGCGTCGTCGAAGATGATACGCTGCAAATCGTCGTAGGTCCGGGGACGGTGAACAAAGTCGCCGACGAAATTGAAAAATTGACCGGGATTCGGAAGGGAGAAACGCTGAACGTTAACGAAGACGACATTGCAAAACTTACGAAAGAACAAATCAAAAAGAAAAACAACACTCCATTTAAAGCGCTTTTAAGGAAAATCGCTTCGATTTTTATCCCGTTGATTCCAGGGTTGGTTGCTTCCGGTATTATTAACGGAATCGCTAACTTCGCCATCAACGCCGGAGTAAGCAGAGAAGAAACTTGGATGAAAATTTTGCTTCTCTTGGGCGGCGGAATATTCTCCTATTTGGCCATCCTCGTCGGCTGGAATACGGCCAAAGAATTTGGCGGAACGCCGGTTCTTGGGGCTTTGGCGGGCATCATCATCATGAATCCGGCATTGGCGGAAATCACGTTGTTCGGTTCGGCATTGACCCCGGGACGGGGCGGATTGATCGGTGTTATGTTCGCCGCCTGGTTGATGGTCTATTTTGAAAAGTTGTTCCGAAAAGTGGTCCCGAGTGCAGTGGACATTATCTTTACTCCCTTATTGGCCTTATTGACGGTAGGATTGATAACGATTGTCGCCGTGCAACCCATTGCCGGGGTTTTGTCTGACGGCATTACCAACGGGATCAAGACCATATTGGATGTCGGCGGTGTGGTAGCGGGCGCCATTCTAGCGGGATTCTTCCTGCCGCTTGTCATGGTCGGATTGCATCACGGATTGACGCCGATCCACCTGGAACTGATAAACACGCTGGGATCCACCCCGCTTTTGCCGATACTGGCGATGGCAGGAGCCGGTCAAGTGGGTGCCGCGATCGCGGTCTACGTCAAAACGAGGAACAAACGTTTGCGGAACATCATCAAGGGCGCTTTGCCCGTCGGATTCTTGGGTATCGGTGAACCGTTGCTGTACGGTGTAACCCTTCCCTTGGGCCGTCCCTTCGTTACCGCCTGTTTGGGAGCCGCCGTCGGAGGGGCGTTTCAAGCGGTCATGGGCACTGCCGCCAAATCGATCGGTGTTTCCGGATTGACGTTAATTCCGTTGATTGTGGACAACAAATTTCTCATCTATTTCTTAGGCCTTGTCATTACTTACATCAGCGGATTTATCTTTACCTATCTGTTCGGATTTAAAGAAGAAATGGCAAACGATATCTAATCCTCATATATGGAAAAAGGGAGAAATGCCTTCAGCTCTCCCTTTTTTCTTCCTTTACCGAAAGGAGATGTGGCGATGCTGGGCATATCCGTTTATTTGGGGGAACCAAGCTTCGAGAAGCAGGAAGAATATGTGGAAAAAATGCGACGAATCGGGTTTTCACAGATTTTCACTTCTTTGCATATCCCTGAAGACGATCAGGCCGTTTACAAAGAAAGGATCCAATCGCTGGGGAAGATTGCCAAAAAATTGGGCATGGAATTATATGCGGACGTTTCCACAAAATCTTTGCAAAGATTGGGTTTATCATGGGATGACGCGGATGTCCTCTTGGATTGGGGGCTGACCGGTTTACGGATCGATTACGGGATCCCTGAAAAAACCGTTGCCGAACTCTCCAAAAAGGTGAAGATCGCCTTAAATGCCAGCACCCTTTCCCAAGAGCAGCTGGAGCTTTTGGACCGGTACGGAATGGATGTCCGTTCCGTGGAAGCGTGGCACAACTACTATCCCCGTCCGGAAACCGGATTGGGCAGGGAAGGGTTTTCGGTAAAAAATGAATGGCTGAAAAAACAGGGCTTGAAGGTTATGGCCTTCGTTCCCGGAGACGGGGAAAGGAGGGGGCCGGCCTATGAAGGATTGCCGACTTTGGAAGATCATCGGCATCAATCCCCTTTCGTTTGCTTTCTGGATCTTCGCCATCACTTTGGTGTCGATAAAGTCTTTATCGGCGATCGGTCGATCGGGGAACATACTTACAGGCAATTCGAGGCGTACCAAAACCGGTTGATCATCTTGCGGGCCAAATATTTTTTAAACGATATAGATTTGAAGGAACGGTTCTCGGTTCCCCAATCGAACCGTCCGGATGAGGCGAGGGACGTGGTCCGGTCCGAACAGTCCCGCGTGGAAAAACTCGCCGGAAAACCCGTCCGTCCGGAAAATACGACGGAACGGCCGGTTGGCGCCATCACGCTGGATAATGAAAGATACGGACGATATGAAGGGGAATTGCAGATCGCAAAAAGAAACTTGCCCGCCGACGAAAGGGTGAATGTGATCGGAAGGGTGATTGATGAAGACCTGCCGCTTCTCTCCTATATCAGAGGCGGGACCAAATTCCAAATTATTTGGGTATAACCCGGTTTAAAAACCCGCAGAATTTTGGCACATTCTGCGGGCTGATTTTTTCTCTAGCGGTTTCGTCGAGGCCATCCGCCCATCGGTTCGCGTATTAAAAAACGGTAAAAAACCGCCCGTAATTCAACTGATCTCCAAATGCTCCTTCAACAGCGACTGCAATTTTTGCCTTTCGGCCTCCGGGACGATGTAATAATAAATCCGGTCGATCATTTTGCCTTGTCCTTGGATTTGATGCTGGTGGATGTTTTCGGCTGCCTGTTTATAATTTTTTTGAATGGAGACCATTTCGGAAAAGGTCAAGTTCGTCCGGACGTTTTTCCCGAGGGCTTGGAAAATGTCCCCGTAACGGGTGAGGGTGCTGAAACTGGCCCCTTCCTTGATCACCTGTTCGATGATTTTCCGCTGCCGCTCTTGCCTTCCGAAGTCCCCTCGCGGATCCTCGTACCGCATCCGGGAATACTTTAAGGCCTGCTCCCCGTTCAAAGTGATTTTTCCCGCGGGGAAATGTTCCCCTTCATAAGTAAAGGCAAAATCGTTGTCGATGGTGATCCCGCCGACGGCATCGACAATCTCTTTAAATCCTTCCATATTGATTTGGATGAAGTAATCGATGGGAATGTCCAAAAAATTTTCCACCGTGTCGATGGCCATCTCCACACCGCCGTAGGCGTAGGCGTGGTTGATTTTATCCTCGATCCCTTTTCCGACGATTTCCGTCCGCGTATCCCGCGGAATGCTGACCATTTCGACGGATTTTTTCTCCGGATTGACGGTCATGACGATGATCGTATCGGAGCGGCCCCGGTCGTTTTTCCGCTGGTCCACGCCCAAAAGCAGAACGGAGAAGGGATCGACTTTTTCCAAACGGACTTCTTCCTCCCGTTTTTCCGAAACCTTGCGGATCGGCTGGTGCATCGATTCCATCGTTTTTGAAAAGGAGTGATAGATATGATATAGGTAGCCGGCGAAGGCGGCAAGAAAGAGCGTCAGCACGGTCAATACGATCCGTCTCCATTTTCTTTTTTTCGTTTTTTCCAAAAAAATTCCCCCTTTCGACAAAAGTTGACTTAAAGGCTTCTCTTTTTCATTTTTTTCCAAATGAGTCAAATCATCAATGGTATAGACGTAAGAATGAAAAAAATGTTACAACCGGTTTTTCGCCCCGGCAGGTTATTTCCGGCTCCCGCGCATGTCTTTCCCCCTTTCCATTACCGGCCGGTTTCCGCTTCCTTCGCCTTAAGGTCTTTCCCTCTTTATACAGGGATTTACATATTTTGTCAAACCATGTTTTTGTCCGCTGATTTTGTCAAAAATTCGGGAATCCACGATCCGGACGAGGAAAGAAAAGATGCCCGGTCCGGACCGGATCCGAATGGCGGAAGGAATTTTCGGAGGAAAAAAGGTTTGTAGAAAAATATCGTAAAATCTATAATTTTTTGTATTTACATAACAATTTGGTTATGATAGTTTTAAATTATTACTAAATTAGTTTAATTATGGTAAATGGGGGTGCAATCGGGCGGGAGGATTTCATTGAATTCTATTTTGTAAAATTTCAATTTCATAAGGAAAGGAGCAGATGAATGGCAAAGAAATTTTTTAACATTTTTTTCGCTTTTTTGTTGATTTTTTCAGCCTTTTCCATCCAGTTGCCCGCATATGCCAAAACCGGCGGCTTGCCGGTCAAAAAGCTGGATGTGAACCGTCCGGAAATCAAGCCGGGGCGGACGCTTTCCGAGAGGGACGGAGAGCGGTACGATCCGGATGAAAAGGTTCGCGTCGTCGTGGAATTGAAAGAGGATCCGGCGATCGTCGATTTGGCGAAGAAAAACGTAAAATTTTCCGAATTGACGGCGGCCACGCGGAAAAATGCGGAGAAAAAAATCCTGGAAGAGCAAAACCGGGTGAAAGAACAAATCAAAGACAAAAAAATCGCCGTTAAGTTTTTGCATGAATTTACGACCATCTATAACGGTTTCAGCGCGGAAGTAAAGTACAAGGATATCGAGAAAATCGAAAAGATCAAACAGGTGAAAAACGTCTTCATTTCCAACAAATACGAACGCCCGAAAGAAAAACCGGAAATGAAATACAGCAAAGAATTGGTCGAAGCCCAAAAGGCATGGCAGGCGGCGGGTTTTAAAGGCGAAGGGATGGTCGTCGGGATCGTCGACTCGGGCATCGACTACACCCATAAAGACATGAAATTGACGGATCTATCGAAGGCCAAATTATCCAAGGAAAAAGTGGAAAAGCTGGTCAAAGACAACGGGCTCCCCGGCAAGTTCTATACGGACAAAGTCCCTTACGGGTACAATTATATGGACCAATCGGATGAAATCCGCGATCTTGGTTCGGCTGCTTCCATGCACGGCATGCATGTTGCCGGGATCGTCGGCGCCAACGGGGATGAAGCGAATGGTGGCATCCTGGGGGTCGCTCCGGAAGCCCAGCTTTTGGCGCTGAAAGTCTTCGGCAACGATCCGGATGCCGGATACACCTACGGCGATGTTTATGTCAAAGCGATGGACGACGCCATCAAATTGGGGGCCGATGTCCTGAATCTGAGCTTGGGTTCTCCCGCCGGATTCGTCTCGCCGGATGATCCGGAACAGCAGGCCGTGAAACGGGCGATGGACAGCGGGATCCTCGTTTCCATTTCGGCCGGGAATTCCAATTATTTTGGAGATGGATATTCCGTTCCTTATGCCTCCAATCCTGACTACGGGCTGGTCGGCTCGCCGGGGGTAGCCTATGAATCCCTCCAAGTCGCCTCCTTTGAAAACAGCTTCATCGATTTGGATGCCTTTGCATATGACATCGATGGAACGAAGGGAACCGTCGGCTATAAGTCCGCTTCAAGCGCCCATCCGAAGGATTATTACGAGAAAACCTTTGAGCTGGTCCATGTCGGATTGGGATACCCGGAAGACTTTAATGGGAAAGATGTGAAGGGAAAATTTGCGTTAATTCAACGGGGAAAAATCTCTTTCGTCGAGAAAACGCTGAACGCCCAGAAGGCGGGGGCCAAAGGGGCGATCATCTATAATAACGAGGACGGATACTTGGACATGGCTACGGATCCGGCCATCGTCATCCCGCAGCTGTTTATTTCGAGAGTGGATGGAGAAAATTTGGCGAAAGCCCTCGATGCGGGAAAAACCGTTCAAATCACCTTTGGCGACGAAAAAGTCACCATTGCCAATCCGGAAGCGGGGAAAATGAGCGCCTTTTCCTCCTGGGGCTTGACGCCCAACTTGGATTTCAAACCGGAAATCACCGCTCCCGGCGGGAACATCCTCTCCACCCTCAACGACAATCAGTACGGAGTCATGAGCGGCACCTCCATGGCGGCGCCCCATGTTGCCGGCGGCGCGGCGCTGGTCCTCGAGCGGGTGGATCGGGAATTCAAACGGACCTTGGCCGACCGGGTGCATTTGGCGAAGAATCTGTTAATGAACACCGCCCAACCGGTGAAAGACGGGGTAAACACCTATGAATCCCCCCGCAGGCAGGGGGCGGGCCTGATGCAAATCAACGCGGCCCTGTCCACTCCCGTCGTGGTGACGGAGAAAAACACGGGGGAAGCGAAGGTCGCCTTGAAGGAAGTCACCGAAAATACGGTTACCTTCCGGCTAACGGCCACCAACTTTTCGGACGAAAATGTGAGCTATCAGGTGAAGGGCACGGTGCAGACCGATGCGCCTGTTAAGGGCGGATTCGTGGCTCCCGATCAGTTGGAGTCTTTGGATCTGGCAAAAAATAGGGCCACGGTCAAGGTGAACGGTCAGGAAGAAGCCAGCATCAATGTTCCGGCCCACGGTTCCGTTGATTTTACCGTCACCGTGGACGTTTCCAAAGTGGATGAAGCTTTGAAAGCATTTTTCCCCAACGGTTATTGGCTGGAAGGGTTCATTCTCTTGACCGATCCTTCGGACACAAACCCGGCCCTCTCCGTGCCCTATGCCGGCTTTAAAGGGAAATGGGATCAGGCGCCCATCGTTGACGCGCCGGTCTGGGATCTCGAAACCTATTACGGATTCACGGGCGTGCTCACCCCCACCGAAGATGGAGACTATTCCTACTTGGGATACGATCTCGCTTTGAAAACTTACAATCCGGAAAAAATCGCCATTTCGCCGAACGATGGCGCCTACAACAAGGCAGTGCCGGTCCTTTCCCTGCTCCGGAACGCCAAATCCTTGCAGGTGAATGTCCTCGATGAGGACGGGAAACTGCTTCGCGTGCTGGCGACGGAATATAATCTTCCGAAGAGTTACGACGCGACTGCGCCCTATTATTTGTCCGATCTCTGGGGATGGGACGGCCTTGTGAACGGGAAACCGGTGCCCGACGGGCAATACTATCTGGAAATCGTGACGGTCATCGATTATCCCGGCGCGAGACCCCAGTCTTTAAAATTGCCGGTCAAGGTGGACTCGAAGGCGCCCCAGATCCAGGCAACTTTCGATACGGAAACGGGAAAGATTGCCGCCGAATTTTCCGATGACAAGGGCGTACAATATTGGGAAGTGCTTGTCGACGGACAATCGGTGTTTGGCCCAATCTCGCCGGCGGTAAAGGAAGTCCAACTGGAAAAGATCGTGAATGAAAAACAAAGGCTGGAAGTCGCCGTCTTTGACGATGCCGGCAACCAGGCGAAGACCGTTCTGCAGGAAGGCGAAGATAAGATCGGGCCGGAAATCTTTTGGGTTACGCCGGAAAAATTGGCTGTTCTCAATACTTCCCCGGTGGAAGTATCCGGATTGGTTTCCGATCCGTCCGGCGTGGAAGCCGTTTACATCAATGGGGAACCGGCGGAACTGGAGTATAATAATTTCTTAGGCAGCTACGTCTTCTATAAGGAATTGGAACTTGACGACGATTACCACGAAATTAAGATCAAGGCCGTCGACAAGCTGGGCAATGAATCGCAAATCGTGCGCAACTTTATCGTCGATACGACAGGGCCCGAATTCGATTTGACCCAGGTGCCGAAGACCGTCAGCCCCGAGACGGTAACGGCGAAAGTAACCGTCGGTGTCAAAGACAACTTTGACTCGTTAAGGGTGTATTTGAACGACAGCGAAATCTTCCATAAAGATTTGAGCGCTCCGTACGGCAAGAAAGAATTTTCGCAAACATTGGAACTGACCCTCGACCTGCCGGATGACGAAAACACCTTCACATTGAAGGCGGTTGACGTGGCCGGGAACGAAACCGTCCAATCCTTCACCATCGCCAAGAAGGAAGACGGGGATGACAACGGCGGCGGTGATGACGGCGGTGACGACGGCGGCGACAATGGCGGTGATGACGGCGGCAACAACGGTGGTGACAATGACGGCAACAACGGCGGCAATGGAGGCAATGGCGGCAACAACGGCGGGAACAACGGAGGAAATAACTCCGGCGGGAACAACACCGGAAATGGGAATGACAGCGGCGGCAACAACCAAGCCGGCGGAAACGACAGCACCGGCGGAACGGATACGGGAACAAACGATTCGTCGGGCAGCCTCCCCGATACTGCGACAAACCATGGAAACCTCCTGGCCGCGGGACTGCTGACCATCCTCACGGCCTCGGCGCTGGCCGTTTACACCCGCTTCCGAAACCGAAAAAAAATAATGGAATAAATGGATGAAGAGATTGTCCCAAAAGTGTTCGCGGCGCGTTCGCTTTTGGGACGCTTTTTTGTGCCGAAAAAAGAAGACCGTTCCCTTTTAGGTCCCTAACCCTGCCTGAAAGGAGGGTTTCTTAACCCGCAGCAACTCATATGCCAATGAATCTTGAATTCTCATCCCCGTACATCATCTTTCCCGGATCGCGGTTCCGGCGGAGGAATAGTGGATCCGGCATGCTCGTTCCCCGCGATGGGCGGAAGCCGCCAGGCCTTCCATCCGAAGGTCCGGTTCCTTCGCCGCCCGGTTTTTTCGTGGGCTTTGCTCAATCATTTGGGGGTGTCTTAAGTTCACATAGTTCTTTCTTCGCCCGTTTTTTTCGTGCACCCGGAATGGCGCAAACCTTCGGAAGGAAATTAGCGGTACTAAGGCCCAGCGGTCTTTTCCGCCGGCTGAAAGGAAAGGGGCTTTTCCGGCGCGGAAGCCGAGGAAACCGGAGGTAATCCCGAAGACAACGGGGGCACGGATCCGGAAAGGCTTTCCCGGCGGGGAGGAAAATCACGTATAATAAAACCAGCAAAGGAAAAATTGAAAAGAAAAGGCATTTTCTTTAATTGGAGGAAAACCGATGAAAATCTTGATGGTCACCGCCTTCGCCTATCCCCACGGCGGCGGGCTGTCCTCCCATGTAAAAACATTGAAGGCCGGGTTGGAACATCGCGGCCATGGGGTGGATGTTCTCTCGTTTTCGGATGTTCCCCTTGTCAAGCGGTATTGGGTGAGGGGCGGCAGCTATCTCCGCAACCGCCGGGAACACGGTGCGGGGTTTTATTGGAGCCAACAAAAACGCAGCGAAATTTTGCGAAAAACTTTGGCGGAAGCTTCTTCCCGTTACGATCTGATCAATGCCCAGGATGTGATGGCGGCGGCCGCATCCGCGGCCACTGGCCTTCCCGTGGTGCTGACCGTCCACGGCTATCTGGCGTACGAAGCCGTCAGCAAAGGAAGCGTCGAACCGGGTGGCATCTACGAAAAACGGCTGCTGGAGATGGAAAAAAAGGCGTACCGGCTGGCGGACCGATTGGTGGCGGTGGACAGGCGCATCCAAGCTTATGTGAAAAATTTAAGCGGAAAAGAAGCGGCGGCGATCCCGAATTTTATCAACGTGGAGGAATTCAATCCGGATAAGGAGGATAATGAAAAATACCGGGAAGAATTGGGCTTTTCCCAAGAGGATTTTATCTTTTTTGTCCCGAGAAGGTTAACGGAGAAAAACGGGGTCATTTATCCGGTTTTGGCCTTTGCCGCTGCAAAAGAGGACTTGCCGGGAGCGAAACTCGTCTACGCCGGGGCGGGGGAGGAAGCTGTACGGCTGAAAAGGGAGATCGGCGGAAAAAAATTGAACGGCCGCGTCCTTCTTCTCGGCGAAGTGCCCCATGAACAAATGATGAAATATTATACGATCAGCGATGCCGTCCTGATCCCGAGCGTCCATTCCGCCGGGGTGGAAGAGGCGACGAGTATCTCCGCCCTGGAGGCGATGGGCTCCGGTTCTCCGGTCATCGCCTCGGCGGTAGGGGGATTAAAGGAAATCATCACCGACGGGGAAGACGGTTTGCTTGTGGAGGAAAAAAACGTCCGGGAGCTGTCCCGGGCGATGACCGCCCTTTTTCGTGACGCGGAGTTGCGAAAACGGCTGGCCGGCCGGGCCCGAAGGAAGGTGGAACAATCCTTTTCCCATCTGGCGGGCGCGGAAAAATTCGAACGGGTATACATGGAGGCCCTGCAAGAAAAGAAACCCTTGCGCGGTGCGGCGGATCAAAACGGGGAAGCACGCCCATAAAGGAAAAAGGGCGGGACGGAATTGAAATGCCGGCCCGGCCCTTTATCCTATCCGTTTTTCTTATAAACCGGCTTGGCGTAAAAAATGAAGCGTTCCGGCGCGTTTCCGATGTAGCGGAAAGGATAGCAGGTGGTGACCGTCAATATTTCCTCGGGGGCGGTGGAACGGATGACGGAAGTATCATCGGCGTCCACAATTTCGGTATCGTAAATTTGATACTCAAAACTGCCGTAAGGAAGCTCCAAAATGAAGGAGTCGCCGATTTCCAATTGGTCGAATTGCCGGAAGACCGTATCCCGGTGGCCCGATAAAACGATCTGGTCGTTTTGCAGCGGAAGAGCCGTCCCTTCGTAATGGCCGACGCCCCTTTCCAAATCGTCCTCATCCGTGCCTTCGACGATCGGGAGCTCCTTGTTCAATTTGGGCACGAGCAACAGGCCGATCGTGTCTCCTTTGTTAAAGGCAAGCTTGTTCACGTCGATGGATTCGGCCGGCACTTTTTTGCCGTTGACGGTGATTTGCTTCTTGTCGATCAATTCTTTCGCCTCTTCTTTTTTCGCTTCCACCTTTTGCTTGCCGTCCCAGATTTGAAACAGGGAATAGCCGACGAGCGCCGCCCCGGTCAGAAACAGAAGGGCGGCGAAAATTTTTAAAAATTTGTTCAAACCGATCACCCGCAACCAAAGATTTCGAATTATTCAAAATTCCCTCACCATTATTATACAATAAGCGGCTTCAAAAATAAATCCGGACATGGAGGACGGCTGCCCGGGAAAGCGCGACAGAAATACGACGCAAACGACGGAATTTCTCCTTCTTTTCTCGGCAATCTTCGGCAAAATAAAAGGCCCGGCGGACTTTCACCGTCCGTTCCGGGCCCCTTCCGCTTTTCGATCGCTCGGATGGATGTTAAGGCTTCCGTTCAGCTGATTTCCAAATGATCCTTTAAAATTTTTTGGAAATCGGCCAGTTCCTCTTCATCCGCGAAATAGTACCAAATATTTCCGATATATCCCCCCGAGCCTTTTTTAAACTGCAATTGCTCTACGTTTTTCCGGGCGTTGCTGTAGTTTTTCTGGATATTCAAAAGGTCGTTGAAGGTTAAATTGGTTTTTATGTTGTCTCCCAGCGCAGCAAACATGTCCTGGTAATTCCATAGGGTGGAGACGCTTGCCGCCTTATTCATGATCGCTTGGATGATCAATTTTTGCCGCAGCTGCCTGCCGAAATCTCCCCGGGGATCCTCTTTGCGGATGCGGGAGAACACCAGGGCCTCTTTTCCGTCCAGCGTCACTTCCCCTTTGGGGAAATGGTAGCTGCCGTGCCGCAAATCCATGTCATTATACACGGTGATTCCCCCGACCGCATCCACAATTTCCTCGAAGCCCTCCATGTTGATTTTGATATAGTAGTCGATCGGGATATCCAAGAAGTTTTCCACGGTTTTTACCGACATTTCTACACCGCCGAAGGCATAGGCGTGGTTGATCTTGTCCTTCGTCCCGCGCCCGACGATTTCGACGTAGGTATCCCTCGGAATGCTTAACATTTTGACCGATTCCGTTTTCGGATTGACGGTCAAAACGATCATCGTGTCCGAGCGTCCCCGGTCGTTCGGCCGTTCGTCCACGCCGAGGAGCAGGACGGAAAAGGGTTCTTTGTCTTTCAGGGACAACTCCGTCTGCCGTTTATCCGATTTGGCAATCGGCTGGTGCATCGTCTCGAGGGCTTTGTTGGCAGAAATCAGCATGGATATTAAATAGGCGGAGACGGCTAAAAAGAGGACGGCCAAAACGATCAGGAATATTTTCAGGCGCCGTTTTTTCCGTTTTCGTTTCCACTTTTCCGAGCGCATGTTCCTTTCCCCGTTTCCTTGGATTATCGTTAACCGTTTGAGGCAAAATTTGACAACAAATGCATGTATAATCTTATTCTTTTTTCCTCTCAGCGTCAATATCGTTGAGAAGATTCCGGATTTTCCATTTTTCCGGGCTTGCGATGCCGGGGTTGGAATGATTTCCCTGTTCCAATCCCTTCCCGTCCCATTTAGACCGTCGGGAATTTCGCGAGAAGGCCGCCGGGTCCGCTTGTCCGGGCCGCTTCCCCCGAATCCTTCTTCATGACTCGGCCCTATGGGATGGCCGGGGCAGGTTTTCGGCATGATCGGCCGGATATTGTTCTGCATAGGACCGGTATGTCCGTTCTTCAGGGTCGGAAAATGCGGCATCGAGAAAAACGCACAATCCCACAAGGACGGATTCCGGCATCTGGAAATAGTCGTACGACACCCCATGGGACGGTCCGCCATCTTCAACCTTTTGTTCTTCATTTTAACACTTACATTCAACAAGGGAAAAAATTTGTCCGGCATAAACGAAAAAATAACCGTCATCCCGGAAAGAACGTCCATGATCGCGGGGACAAATGTCCATCATCGCATCCGTTGTCCGATTAACCGGGGCGGTTTGTCTAACACGACCCAGTTCCCTTTTCAATCATGGCGGAGTTCGAACGGACATGCCGATCGCTCGTCCGGTGACAACTGCTTTTTCCGGCGGGGGCTGCGGAGATGCCGGTGGCTTTCCCGGCGGCAAGCGCTTTTTTCCGAAAGGTCCCGGATGCGGGACTTTCCTTATGGATTCCCGCGGCCACCCAAATCTTCCTTTTTCTCCGATCCGGGCCGTACCTTTCCGAACATGGCGGGCGGTCCCCGATTTTGGACAAATTGGCAAATTTTTTTGAGCGCCGCCGGCAGCATGCTTGCATGTCAAGCGTCAGTGAAAATGTCATACTAACGCGTCAGTGAATATGTCACTGATATATTTACTTTGACCTCAGTTCATTCAAGCCGGTTTCAGTTCCTTTGAATTCGTGGGCCTATATTTGCGCCAAGGATGATCAGGTCCTGGCTTGTACGATTTCTTTTCTGAGCTCTCCTTTTTCTTTTCAGGAGTTTTTGCCGCTTTGTTCCGGGTTGCTTCCATCAAGGGGTAGGGCTTACCTTTGTACCAGACAAACAGTCTGCCATCCAGCGTTTTTCGGACTTCCACCGGCGT